>NZ_CP114290.2 GCF_027111315.2 Flavobacterium limnophilum
TCGTCTGAATCCATCAATAGCACAAGGATTTAAAAAAAGTTTGCGAGAAATAAAAAAGAGTGTTACATTTGCACTCCCCGCTAAATGAACAATGTTCCTTGAAAAATTGACAAGAAAATTAAGAAGAAAAGGAAAAAAATATTTTTCTAAAAAACTTCACAAAAAGCTTGTCAGAAAGAAAAGACTCTTTGTTACTTTTGCACCCGCTAATCGAGAGACTGACATCTAAAAAAAAAGAAAGACACGTTCCTGCAGACATATTGAATTGACAGCCGTCCCGATTTATCGGGACAATAATAAAGAGAGTAAGAGAATCGGAAGATTCGGAAAACCACTAGAATTTGAGTCGAATAAGTAATAGCTTAATTTATTATTCAAACAATATACGATGAAGAGTTTGATCCTGGCTCAGGATGAACGCTAGCGGCAGGCTTAACACACGCGAAGTCGAGGGGGCATTGGCTTTTGGACCAAGAGACCGGCGCACGTGGGTGCGTAACGCGTATGCAATCTACCTTTTGCAGAGGGATACCCCAGAGAAATTTGGATTAATACCTCATAGTATTATAGTATGGCATCATATTATAATTAAAGTCACAACGGCAAAAGATGAGCACGTTGTCCCATTAGCCAGTTGGTATGGTGTAACGGTATACTAAGGCTACGATGGGTAGGGGATCCTGAGAGGAGATCCCCCACACTGGTACTGAGACACGGAATTAATTCCTACGGGGAGGCAGCAGTGAGGAAGAGCTGACAATGGGCGCAAGCCTGATCCAGCCACTGCGGGTGCAGGATGACGGTCCTATGGATTGTAAACCGCTTTTGGTAATAGAAGAAACATCCCGACGTGTCGGGACTTGACGGTACTGTAAGAATAAGGATCGGCTAACTCCGTGCCAGCAGCCGCGGTAATACGGAGGATCCAAGCGTTATCCGGAATCATTGGGTTTAAAGGGTCCGTAGGCGGTCTTATAAGTCAGTGGTGAAATCTCCCCGCTCAACGGGGAAACGGCCATTGATACTGTAGGACTTGAATTATTAGGAAGTAACTAGAATATGTAGTGTAGCGGTGAAATGCTTAGAGATTACATGGAATACCAATTGCGAAGGCAGGTTACTACTAATGGATTGACGCTGATGGACGAAAGCGTGGGTAGCGAACAGGATTAGATACCCTGGTAGTCCACGCCGTAAACGATGGATACTAGCTGTTGGGCGCAAGTTCAGTGGCTAAGCGAAAGTGATAAGTATCCCACCTGGGGAGTACGTTCGCAAGAATGAAACTCAAAGGAATTGACGGGGGCCCGCACAAGCGGTGTGGAGTATGTGGTTTAATTCGATGATACGCGAGGAACCTCACCAAGGCTTAAATGTAGATTGACCGGTTTGGAAACAGACTCTTCGCAAGACAATTTACAAGGTGCTGCACGGTTGTCGTCTAAGCCCCTGCCGTGAGGTGTCAGGTTAAGTCCTATAACGAGCGCAAGCCCTGTTGTTAGTTGCCAGCGAGTCATGCCGGGAACTCTAACAAGACTGCCAGTGCAACCAGAGAGGAAGGTGGGCATGACGCTCAAATCACCCCGTACCTTACGCCTTGGGCTACACACGTGCTGACAATGGCCGGTAAGCAGAGAGCAGCCACTGGGTGACCAGGAGCGAATCTACAAAAACCGGTCATGCTCCGATCGGAGTCTGCAACTCGACTCCGTGAAGCTGGAATCGCTAGTAATCGGATATCAGCCATGCATCCGGTGAATACGTTCCTTAGCCTTGTACACACCGCCCGTCAAGCCAGCCGAAGCTGGGGGTGCCTGAAGTCGGTGACCGGCTGGGAGCCGCCTAGGGTAAAACTGGTAACTAGGGCTCTGTCTTAAAAATAAGGTAGCCGTACCGGAAGGGTGCGGATTGAACACCTTCTTTCGTGGGCCTAAATGTTAGTTGCTTGCAACACTTTTAGGAAAAGAAGACGAAAAATATTATTGGAAAGTAAATCGAAAGATTCAATTACTCTCGCTGTTAGTTCAAATAATACATATAAAACCCGACAAAGGTTTTGTTTTTAAGAAAAGAGTGTCTCGTAGCTCAGCTGGTTAGAGTACTACACTGATAATGTAGGGGTCGACAGTCTGAGTCTGTCCGGAGACAAACTATTTTTAGACTTAAAGATTCTGAAATAAATTCAGAATAAAAGGAAATTTTAGAGGTTGGAGGGAAGCCGTTTTAAGTACCGTTAACTGAAAACCGTTAACTGCCACTGAAAAATGGGGGATTAGCTCAGCTGGCTAGAGCGCCTGCCTTGCACGCAGGAGGTCAACGGTCTGACTCTTTTATTCTCCACAGATGCTGAATCAAGTTCGGGAAAAAAGTTCATTGACATATTGAGATAAGAAATAATAAAAAGTAGAAAGCAGAAATTCGACCCTATTAGGAAATCGAAACAAAAACGGTCATAATTAAATTTATGATTGGTACAATAAGCAAAATAAGGGCGTATGGGGGATGCCTAGGCTCTCAGAGGCGATGAAAGGCGTGATAAGCTGCGAAAAGTTACGGGGATTGGCACACACGATACGATCCGTAAATACCTGAATGGGGCAACCCACTATGTTGAAGACATAGTACACCGATAGGTGGGCAAACCCGCTGAACTGAAACATCTAAGTAGGCGGAGGAGAAGAAAACAAAAGTGATTCCGTAAGTAGTGGCGAGCGAACGCGGATTAGCCCAAACCAGTGTTGTTACGGCAATGCTGGGGTTGGCAATTCACGATATTTGTTGCGGATAGAATTAGAATCTACTGGCTTGGGGAGCCATAGAAGGTGATAGCCCTGTATAAGTAATAGAAGACAACGATAGGGGTATCCTGAGTAGGGCGGGGCACGTGAAACCCTGTCTGAATCATGCAATACCATCCACGAAGGCTAAATACCCTGAGAGACCGATAGTGAACCAGTACCGTGAGGGAAAGGTGAAAAGAACCGTGAATAACGGAGTGAAATAGATCCTGAAACCATACGCTTACAAGCGGTCGGAGCCCTTTCGTGGGGTGACGGCGTGCCTTTTGCATAATGAGCCTACGAGTTAACGTTGCTGGCAAGGATAAGTGGTTAAGCCACGGATCCGTAGCGAAAGCGAGTCTGAATAGGGCGCTTTAGTCAGTAGTGTTAGACGCGAAACCGTGTGATCTACCCATGGGCAGGATGAAGCTGTGGTAACACACAGTGGAGGTCCGAACCGGTTGACGTTGAAAAGTCTTCGGATGACCTGTGGGTAGGGGTGAAAGGCCAATCAAACTCGGATTGAGCTCGTACTCCCCGAAATGCATTTAGGTGCAGCGTTGGTCATAAAGTTATATAGAGGTAGAGCTACTGATTGGGATGCGGGGGCTTCACCGCCTACCAATTCCTTGACTAACTCCGAATGCTATATAATGTTTACCAGCAGTGAGGGCTTAAAAGCATACATTCAAGTCCGAGAGGGAAAGAACCCAGACCATCAGCTAAGGTCCCCAAATATATGTTAAGTTGAAAGAACGAGGTTTATTCGCCCAGACAGCTAGGATGTTGGCTTGGAAGCAGCCATTCATTTAAAGAGAGTGCGTAACAGCTCACTAGTCGAGCGGACGAGCAATGATAATAATCGGGCATAAACATATTACCGAAGCTATGGATTTATGAATTAGGTTATCAAGTGGTAGGGGAGCATTCTAACAGGGTAGAAGGTGTGTTGTAAAAGTACGCTGGACTGAAGGTAGGAAAAGAAAATGTAGGCATAAGTAACGATAATGCGGGCGAGAAACCCGCACACCGAAAGACTAAGGTTTCCACAGCTATGCTAATCAGCTGTGGGTTAGTCGGGACCTAAGGCGAACCCGAAAGGGACAGTCGATGGACAACGGGTTAATATTCCCGTACTAGTTATAATTGTGATGGGGTGACGGAGTGATGAAAGTGTCGCGAACTGACGGAATAGTTCGTTGAAGTACCTACCTATAGGCTGCGCAGGCAAATCCACGCGGCTTGGGGAAATACGATAGTACTCGGAGTCTTCGGACAAAGAGATAGTGCACCTAAGGGCTTCCAAGAAAAACCTCTAAACTTCAGATAATCAGTACCCGTACCGCAAACCGACACAGGTAGTCGAGGAGAGAATCCTAAGGTGCTCGAGAGATTCATGGCTAAGGAATTAGGCAAAATAGACCCGTAACTTCGGGAGAAGGGTCGCCAGCAGCAATGCTGGCCGCAGTGAAGAGGTCCAGGCGACTGTTTATCAAAAACACAGGGCTCTGCAAAATCGCAAGATGAAGTATAGGGCCTGACACCTGCCCGGTGCTGGAAGGTTAAGAGGAGATGTTATTCGCAAGAAGAAGCATTGAATTGAAGCCCCAGTAAACGGCGGCCGTAACTATAACGGTCCTAAGGTAGCGAAATTCCTTGTCGGGTAAGTTCCGACCTGCACGAATGGTGTAACGATCTGGACACTGTCTCAGCCATGAGCTCGGTGAAATTGTAGTAACGGTGAAGATGCCGTTTACCCGCAGTGGGACGAAAAGACCCTGTGCACCTTTACTATAGCTTAGTATTGACCTTCGATAAATGATTTGCAGGATAGGCTGGAGACTGTGAAGCGGCGTCGCTTGTATGCTTTGTGGAGTCATTGTTGAAATACAACCCTTTGTTTATCTGGAGGCCCAACCCCGAAAACGGGGGACATTGCTTGCACGGTAGTTTGACTGGGGTGGTCGCCTAAAAAAGAGTAACGGAGGCTTCAAAAGGTTGCCTCAGTACGCTTGGTAACCGTGCGTAGAGTGCAATGGCATAAGGGAGCTTGACTGGAGAGACATACAGGTCGATCAGGTACGAAAGCAGAGCAAAGGATCCGGTGGTTCCGTATGGAATAGCCATCGCTCAAAGGATAAAAGGTAATGCCGGGGATAACAGGCCGATCTCCCCCAAGAGCTCATATCGACGGGGGGTTTGGCACCTCGATGTCGGCTCGTCACATCCTGGGGCTGGAGAAGATTAAGGGTTAGGCTGTTCGCCCATTAAAGTGGCACGCGAGCTGGGTTCAGAACGTCGTGAGACAGTTCGGTCTCTATCTACTGTGGGCGCAAGAAATTTGAGTGGATCTGATTCTAGTACGAGAGGACCGAATTGGACTAACCTCTAGTGTATCTGTTGTTCCGCCAGGAGCATCGCAGAGTAGCTACGTTGGGAAGGGATAAGCGCTGAAAGCATATAAGCGCGAAACCCACCACAAGATGAGATTTCTTTTAAGGGTCGTGGGAGATGACCACGTTGATAGGCTATAGATGTAAAGGCAGTAATGTCATAGTCGAGTAGTACTAATAATCCGTAAGCTTATGTACACTCCTCCCAGCCCCGATCCGAATGAGGGGGAAGGGAAGAAACTTTCTAATACTTTTTATATTCTTTATCTCAGTATGTCAAGATATTGTGTAATGTTGTTCCGATTGAGTCGGAATACCCATTGCAAAACGACCTTAAGGTGGTTATTGCGGCGGGGCTCACCTCTTCCCATCCCGAACAGAGTAGTTAAGCCCGCCTGCGCAGATGGTACTGCAGTTATGTGGGAGAGTATGTCGTCGCCTTTCTTTAAAAACCCTGTTTCTAACGAAACAGGGTTTTTTGGTTTATAGGTACGCCGTGTTCGCCTAGCGGCTCGGTTCGTCGCCTTTGCTTCGCCAGTTCGGCTAAAGCCTCGGGTCTTTTGAAAAACCCTGTTTCTAACGAAACAGGGTTTTTTGGTTTAAAAAGGTTTTTAAGATTTTTATCAAATTTTTCATCAACCCAAAGAATATTATTACAGATCGGAGCATTCTAGGTTGTATGATTTAATAGTTCCAAAAGGAAATATTTTGAGAAAAATCAACGGTTTAATCGATTTTTCTTTCATTTATGATGAGTTAACAAATACTGCGCCACTAATGGTTGTATGGTGGAAAGTCCTGTTCGTATGTTCAAGTATTTTCTTCTTAAAACAATTTACACCGTTTCTGATGTTGTAGAGTGCTCCCTATATGATATGTTCTTTAAATATTTCTTGGATATTACTCCTGAAGATGGCGTTATCAATTTGAGTTCGTTGACAAAATTCAGAAAACTACGTTTGAAAGACACCGATTTGTTGAACTTATTGATAAATAAAACGGTGACCATAGTTATCGAAAAAGGCATCATTCGTTCGAAGTCTATCATCGTTGATGCTACTCATACTTTATTAAGATCCAATCCGTTTTTAGCCATAGACGTATTGCGGGAACGGTTCAAGCTACTTCGAAAAACGATATATACCTTCGATGAGCAATTCAAAGAACGTATGTCTCAAAAGAATACCGACAATGATTTAGAAAAGGAGTTGGCTTATTGCAAAGAGCTAGAAACACGCATAGAAAAAGAGCCTTCAATAAGTTCAATCCCTGCTGTGAAAGAATAATTAAACCTTTTAAAAGAAACCGTAGATGATACTCAAGAAAATTTTATACTATCGAAAGATTCCGATGCAAAAACAGGTCGTAAACCTGCCGATAGTTCCTTTTTTGGATACAAAACTGATTTAACTATGACTGAAGAGTGCATCATTACTGCCGCTGTGATTACATCGGGAGAAAAAGGAGATGGTCCAGAACTACCTAAACTTTTAGAGATTAGTCGAGAAAACGGAATTGATGTAGAAGCCGTTATTGGTGATGGGGCTTATTCTGGAAAAGAAAACCTTAAAATAGCCAGTGAACAAAACATTAAAGTAGTAGC